>NZ_QZFV01000031.1:0-2699 GCF_003600245.1 Amycolatopsis panacis | reverse complement strand
CCCATGCTGTGACACACGGCCCCGGGCGTTTGTCTCAAGATGAGACAAACGCCCGGTTCCCACCCACTCCAGCAGCACCGAACTCGAAGCCGTCGCCAAGGAGATCCGCACGGCCGGACGGCGTTGCGCGGCGCTTGTCGCGGACGTCTCGGACCCGGCCGTCTCCTGACCGGTTCTTCTGACCGGCTCCGCGGCCCGGTGCCCACCGGGTCGCGGAGCTGTGTCTTTTGCAGACAGTCCAATCAGGACTCAATGGGAGTCGCCGCACAACGGGGCCGTTTCCCGCGCCGCGTCGCTCCGCCGCCCGGGCGATTCTCGGTACGGCCAAATGGTCGACAGACGCCCGTCACCGCCATCCAACCCCGGACCGCCGGGAAACCTCTCACCCATCCCGGCCGGACCCCAGTTCCGGCTCGTGATCCACGTCACGAATGAACCGATGATCATTCTGATCATTCCGGCTACCCTGGCCGAATGGACACCCGCACACAGCGCCTCCCCCCGGCATCGGGCGGGCGCCGGCGGTCAGCCACGGCGTCAACAGGATCTCTTGCACCATGCGAAGCCGCGGGCAACCCGCTCCTCCGTTCCGTCGAACGGGTCCATCCGGACAGCGGGCACCGCGGGCCGAGTCGTGCCGACAAGGACTCCGCCAGGTGCGTCCCGCTGTACCCCTTGGGCGTGGCCTCCGGACTCGGCGTGCTCGGCCCGCGCGACCACGGAGGCGCGCCTGGTAGCACAGGAACTCGGACTGAACCGGATCGCGAAACGCAACTGAGAGGAGAGCCCATGCCACAGCACCGGACCATCGAGGTCGAGGGCCGTACCGTGCATCTGGCCGAGCAGGGCGAAGGACCACTCGTGCTGCTCCTGCACGGATTTCCGGAGAGCTGGTACTCCTGGCGGCACCAGTTCGCCCCGCTCGCCGCGGCCGGATACCACGTGGTGGCGCCGGATCAGCGCGGCTACGGCGCGAGCGACCGTCCGGAGCCGACGGATCAGTACACGATCCACCACCTGGTCGGCGACGTGGTCGGCCTCGTCCGGGCGCTCGGCCGGACCGAGGCGGTGGTGTGTGGGCACGACTGGGGTGCGATGGTCGCCTGGCAGACCGCCCTGATGCGCCCGGACGTCGTCCGCGCGGTGGCCGGGCTGAGCGTGCCGCCGGTGCCCCGCGGGCCGGTCCCGCCGCTGGCCCTGGCGCGCGAGCACTTCGGCGCGAACTTCTACCAGAACTACTTCCAGTTGCCGGAAATCCCGGAAGCGGAGCTGAGCCGCGACGTAGCCACGACGATGCGCACGGTCCTGACCGGCAGCCCGGCCGAGGATCCGGCCCCCGGATTCCTCGGTGGACTGTCCACACCGGACGCTCTACCGGACTGGCTCGGCGAGGACGACCTCGCGGTCTTCACCGAGCAGTTCCGCCGCAGCGGGTTCCGCGGCCCGCTCAACTGGTACCGCAACATCGACCGCAACTGGGAGCTCACCGCGGCCTGGCAGGACGCCCGGATCACCCCGCCGTCGCTGTATCTGAGCGGGACCACCGACGTCGTGCGCACCTTCCTGCCCTTCGGCGACCCTATGCGGGCGATGGTGCCCGATCTGCGCGCCACGATCGACCTGCCGGGCGGGCACTGGATCCAGCAGGAACGGCCCGCCGAGGTCAGCGCAGCGCTGCTCGACTTCCTCCGCCAACTCTGACCGCCGCCGGGGCGAAGCTGCTCCTCGCGCACGACGTGGGCGTCTACCCGCCCGGCTCGTCGGCGGAGATGCTGATGTCGATGACCGCGGACCCGCCCGGGCGGCTGGGCTCCTCCCACGTGCACTGGCTGCAATCCGCGCTCGAACGCACCATGACCCCGATGGCCGCGCTACAGACCACCACCCGCGACATCGCAGAGGCCTACGGCACTCGACGAAATCGGCACCATCGAACCCGGCAAACGAGCCGATTTCGTCGTACTCGACGCGGATCCCCTCGCCGACCCGGCCCACTACCGGCAGCTCACGTCCGTGGTGAAGGACGGCGTGGCGATCGACCTCGCCCGGCTCCCGGAACATCCGGTCTACACCGCGGGTACCCCGGTGCCGGGCGGTAGGGCGGCGGCCGTCGGGTAGTGCGGTTGGGGTCGGGGTGGCACGGCGGTCGTGGGGTGGGGCGGCTTCGGTTGTCTGGGTTCGCCCCCCGCCACGGCGCCAACCCCCGAGCAGCACGGACCGGGCACGCCCAAATGCAGCAGGGCAGGATCAACGGAGGGCCAGGGCCCGGCTCTCCACCCCGACGACCAACCCTCTCGGTACTCTCTCCGGGTTTTTGCCGTACATGTACGGCAAAAACCCGGAGAGAGTCGGTCGAGCCGAACCCACCCATCCGTGTCCATTTATCCGCCGGGCCGCTCCCGCACCAGGACGGCGAACCCGTCGAGATGCCGGACCAGGCTGTACTCGAAAAGCCCGTCCAGATCCGGCACCGTTTCCTCATGGATCTTGGCCAGCAAGGGAAACCGGCCATCGGCGAACAGTTCGCCGGCACGTTTTCGCCGCGCCCGCAGCCACCGCGTGAGGGTCACCCCCAGGGTTCCGGCAAAGTCGGTGTAGAGGTCTGTGAAGGGACCCTTCACGGACTCTGAGTCTGTGAAGGGTCCCTTCACAGACCCGAAACCGGTCCGGCGCACGCCACGAGGTGGTCGCACACACCT
>NZ_QZFV01000030.1:0-3221 GCF_003600245.1 Amycolatopsis panacis | reverse complement strand
TCTCTATTTGCAAGCACGTGGCGAGCTCCGCACCCAGCTGACGATTGCCTTGCGTCAGGGCCGGACCCGTCGGGTCAACCGGTCCCGCGCGACCTCAACCAGGGGGAAGATCCTCGACATGGTGAACGTCAGCGAGCGCCCCAAGGAGGCCGACGACCGTGCGGTGCCCGGATTTTGGGAGGGTGACCTCATTATCGGCAAGGGGAATAAATCCCAGATCGCCACACTGGTCGAGCGCACCACAAGGTTCGTCATGCTCGTACGAATCCCGTATGACCGCAATGCTGAACGGGTCGCGGCGCTACTGGCCAGGAAAATGCAGACCCTTCCAGAATTCATGCGGAACAGTGTGACCTGGGATCAAGGGAAAGAAATGGCTCGGCACGCGGACTTCACGATCCGGACTGGGATGCCGGTCTATTTCTGCGACCCCCACTCGCCGTGGCAGCGCGGTAGCAACGAGAATACCAACGGGCTACTCCGCCAGTATCTTCCGAAGGGCACAGACTTGTCCTTGCACACTCAGGCGGAACTTGATAAAGTAGCGACACAGTTGAACGGTAGACCGCGTGAGACCCTGAACTGGCGTAAGCCAATTGAAGTTTTCAGCGATCTGCTGGCGAGCCATGTGTCGCCTTGATCATTTGATTCCGCCCTCATTTTGATGGCATTTCTCGGCGGCGAGTTCCTGCGCGTTTCGGCGCTGTCGCTATGACCGTTTCGAAGGACTTGACGTTCCGACCTACGAACCAGGCATCTGGGCTGCGGCGGCACGCCTGCTGTGCGGATAACCGGGCGGCCATCATGCGCGGTGGACTCGAGAAACGGGAAACGAGCGCTGAAAACCTTTCATATGCCGTCTCCTGTTTTGGGCAGGTGTGCCCGTTCGGGCAAGAAGTGAAGTCGCAGGTCCTCGGCGAACTCCATGTCGCCCGGTGCGGTGGTCGCCGAGGTAGGTTGATCTTCATGGAAGATGGGAAGTCCAAGACGTTTGTCCTTGTGCACGGTGCCTGGCACGGCCCATGGTGCTGGGAGAGGGTGGGCGGGTACCTGAGGGCGCGTGGTCACGATGTCGTGTGCCCGCAGCTGCCGTCCGACACCGCCGACGCCGGCCAGGACGAGTACCTCGCGGCGATCGAAGACGCACTCCGGACCCGTTCCGACGTCGTTCTCGTCGCGCACTCGATGAGCGGGCTGCTGGCACCGCTGGCGGTTGGCAACCGCGCGGTGAGCTCTCTAGTCCTGCTCGCCGCCCTGGTGCGCCGGCCCGGGACTACTTGGGCGGACAACGGGCTCGAGCCGTTCGCCGAGCCGATGCGGAAGGTGCTCATCCGAGCCACCTTCGACGAGTCCGCTCGCAGAGTCCTGGACCCGGCCGATGCGACCGAGCTGTTCTACCACGACTGCCTCCCGGCTGACGCCGCCGACGCGGTCGGTCGGCTGCGCCCCGACGCGACCGTGATGTATCAGCAGACCTGCCCGGATCTGCCGGAGCGCAAGGTGCCGACCACTTACGTGTCGTGCCGCGACGATCGTGTGGTGGACAGCGCCTGGAACGCCGCCGTGGCCCAGGAGTTGCTCGGTGCAACGGTCCGTGAGATCGACGGCGGGCACTCGCCGTTCTGGTCGGCACCGGAACGACTCGCCGAGCTGCTGGCCGAGCTGGCCTGACTCGCCACGGCGCAGGATCAGGTCCTGTCCGGTAAGTCGGTGCGCAGCCACAGCACTGTGGCTGCGAAACCAGCAAGAGTGGCTAGTACGGCAGCCGGTGCGCCCAGTGATCAGGAGGTGACTGTCCAGCGGTCATGACGTGATCTGAAGCTCGTCGTCGCCTGCCGGTGTGAGTCCGGTCCGGGTAGCTGTCAGGAGGCCCGGTAGCAGGCTGGCGGTCCGGTCTGGAAACGGATCGGGTCGAAGCCCAGCGTCAAAAGCCCCGCAGGGGGAAGCGACTGAGCGGTCCGTAGCAGATAGCGAAGCCTGCCGCGTCGTTAGACATTGAGGGAGAGCCGAGCCGGGCGGTTCACGGTGAAGGCCATGGAAGCGGTGAAGACCCTGAAAGTGCAGCCGCGAAGGACTCCCCGGCGTAAGAGGGTGCGGAACGTTCAGAAGGTGATGGCGGGAACTGGGGAGACCCTCCCCGGCCGAAGCGCGCTGCGAGTGGCGTGGACAAGCCTGTCCTATAACCGGTGTGGAGCCGGGAAGTGGATCGGGTGCCGGGAGGGAGTCGGAGGCGGTCGTAGTACCGATCGAGCCGTGCGGACAACATAACCGCCGGTGAGGGAAGGGCCGCTGCTTCGTTCGTGCGCAGTGTCTGGAAGGAGGGGTCCGGTGAGTGCCGGTCAGGCTAGTTCCGCCGCTGTGGGGTCCATCAGAGACCCGGTCCGTGCCTTGCAGCATGCGCTTTACCGGTCGGCCAAGGCTGATCCGGGACGACGGTTCCACGCACTGCGGGACAAGGTCTATCGCAGAGACGTCCTGTGGCGGGCGTGGGTGGCGGTGCGCCGCAATGACGGTGCGCCGGGCATCGATGGAACCACTCTGGCCGAGGTCGAGGAGTACGGCGTTGACCGGCTCTTGGACGAGGTGGCCGAGGACTTGAGGAACGGACGGTGGCGGCCGTTGCCGGCCCGGCGGGTGCTGATTCCCAAGCCCGGGTCCGGTGAGCGTCGTCCGCTGTCGATTCCTTCGGTCCGGGACCGTGTCGTGCAGGCCGCGTTGAAGATCGTGCTCGAGCCGATCTTCGAGGCCGATTTTCTGCCGTGCAGCTTCGGGTTCCGCCCGAAACGGTCGGCGCACGATGCCCTGCAAGTGCTCGTTGACGAGTCGTGGCAGGGCAAGCGGTGGGTGGTCGAGACGGACATCGCCGAGTGTTTCTCGGCGATTCCGCATGAGAAGTTGATGCAAGTGATCGAGGAACGCATCAGCGACCAGGGTGTTCTGAAGCTGCTGCGCGTGATGCTGCGCGCAGGGGTGATGGAGGACGGGGTGGTGCGCCGTGAGGCGTCCGGAACCCCGCAGGGTGGCCCGGCATCGCCGTTGCTGTGCAACGCATATCTGCACCGGCTGGACCGGGCATGGGATGCGGGCGAGCACGGTGTCAAGCCCCGGGTTTGATGGAGACTGGATTAGTTGGTTTCCAGGGTTGCGGTGACCGGGTGGGTCATCGCGTGTAGTGCTTCGTACTCGGCGGGTGGGACGTGTCCGAGCTCGCCGTGCAGGCG
>NZ_QZFV01000029.1:0-3573 GCF_003600245.1 Amycolatopsis panacis | reverse complement strand
CGCCTTGACGTCCTCGGCCAGGATGGAGATGGCGGTGCGGGTGCATCAGACTGTCCTGTCCTGGCAACCGCTGCCGGTCAAGCGGGTGCATATACCGAAAGGACCTGACAGGGCCAAACTGAGGCCACTCGGCATCCCCGTGATCATGGATCGCTGCCATCAGGCCAGGGTCCGTGCCGCGTTGGAACCGGAGTGGGAGGCCAGGTTCGAGCCCCGATCGTATGGGTTTCGGCCGGGTCGTGGTTGCGCGGATGCGATCGCGTCGTTGTTCACGATCCTGCGCAGGAAGACCGCGAAACGGGTGTGGATCTTGGATGCCGATCTGTCCACGGCGTTCGACAGAATCGATCATTCCCGTCTGCTCGCCGCGATCGGATCGTTTCCCGCCAGGGACATGATCCGCAAGTGGCTCAAGGCGGGAGTGCTCGAGCCGGGCAAAGGCTTCGCGCCGACCGACGAGGGCACTCCTCAAGGCGGTGTGATCAGCCCGTTGCTCTTGAACGTGGCGCTTCATGGACTGGAGGAAGCCGCAGGAGTCCGGTATCACGCTTCCGGTGTTCACGCCGGGAGAACGATGTCGGGTTGCCCGGCTCTGGTCAGGTACGCCGACGACCTGGTCGCATGCTGCCACAGTCAGCAGCAGGCGCAACAGGTCAAAGCGCGGCTTGCCGAGTGGCTGGCGCCCAGGGGTCTGGCCTTCAACGAGGAGAAGACGACGATCGTCCACCTCGGACAGGATGGCTTTGACTTCCTGGGGTTCAACGTCCGCCGCTATCAGGGAGGCAAGCTGCTGATCAAACCGAGCACGGCGGCACTGAGGCGGCTCCGGGAACGGCTCTCGGTCGAGATGCGCGCATTGCGTGGATCGAACGCGATGGCGGTGGTCGCCCGGCTCAACCCGATCATCCGTGGGTGGGCCGCCTATTACCGGGGAGGGGTGTCCAGCAAGACGTTTCATGCGCTGGACTATCACGTGTGGAAGCTCACATACAAGTGGGCCAAGCACACTCACCCGAACAAGTCGAAGTGGTGGATCTGTGGCCGCTATTTCGGCAGGTTCAACAAGTTCAGGAACGACCGGTGGGTCTTCGGTGCCCGTGACCGTATCGACGATCACGGCGCTGTGCCTTACCTGATCCGGTTTTCCTGGACCGACATCGTCCGGCACCAGATGGTGGCGGGAACGTCGTCTCCGGACGATCCGGACCTGGCCAGCTACTGGACCGCACGGCGGCGGCGGGTCAAACCTCCGCTGGACAACTACACGCTACGCCTGCTCGATCGGCAACGCGGCCTTTGTCCACTGTGTACAGACCCGTTGCTCACCGCCGATCAGCCGCAATCTCCACGGGAGTGGGAAAGATGGTGGTTGACCGTTACCCGCAAAGCCATCGCGCATGACTATCTCGTGCACGACGGGCGATCGGGACAACGCGCCGGGCCGGACGGTGATCGAACTCGCCTCGTGCATGCTTCCTGCCGACGCCAGATCGGCAAAGACGGGAAGCCCACCGCATCGAACCCGCATGCCCCTGTGGCTGCTTGAGCCGGATGCTCGGAAAGCGGGCACGTCCGGTTCTGAGGGGGCCTCGGCGCAGCAATGCGCCGGGGCTACCCGACAGCCCGGTTTCGTTCTTGGCGAACTGGAAGGTTTCCTCGACTGCCCAGCGGGATCCGGCGACCCGGACGAGTTCGGCGACCGGCACCGGGTAGGTGGAGTGGCAGATGTAGTAGGCCAGCTCGGTGGGTTTGCTGATCGAGCGGCGGACCAGCAGCTGCTGCCCGCCCGGAGTGGCGGGGTCGATCAGGAGCCAGTCGTAGAGCCGGTGTCCTTTGCTGCCGATCCCGGCCGAGAGCCGTTGCCAGCCCTTCCGAGGTGCCGCGGTCGCGAGGTCGTCGGCGCGCATCGTCCCGGCGGGGGTGTCGAAGTGGTGATCGCAGGAGACGGCCATGACGTAGTTCAGGCCGGCCTGCTCACACCAGCTGCGCAGGCCGGGGTTGTCGCCGTAGGCCTCGTCGGCAGTGAACCACTCGACGTCGGAGCCGGTGTCGAGCAGTCGTTCCAGCATCCGCCGGGCGGGCTGGGGTTTGGTCGCGAACTCGATGGTGTCGGCGATTCCGGCCTCTCGGCAGCGGTCTCGGTCCTCGGTCCAGGACGCCGGGACATACAGCTCACGGTCGATCAACGCGCGTCCCTTGACCGATACGTAGGTCAGGAACACGCCGAGCTGGCAGTTCTCGATCCGTCCGGCGGTGCCGGAATACTGCCGCTGCACTCCAGCGGATGTGGTGCCCTTCTTCAGAAACCCGGTCTCATCGGCCACCGCGACCCCGCTGCGGTCGCCGAGACGTTCCAGCACGAGGCCGCGCAGATCATCGCGGACCTCCTCGGCGTCCCAGCGGTAGAAGTTCAGCAACCGCTGCATGCCGTCCGGGCACAGGTCGCCGGCTTGCTCGGCGATCGTCCACGAGTTCTTCCGCTCCGCCTTGGACAGCAGTCCCAGCACATACATCCGAGCCCGCCGCCGTGAGTCCGCCTGCGCGAAACGCCCCGCGACCAGCGCGAACACGTCATCGAACCTGGCCCGCCAGCGAGCAAGCCGATCATCGGCTACTGTCCACGACGCGGCCACCGCGTCCTCTTCGAGATCCAACACACCTTGAAGTCGATCACGCGGTGGCCGTCCTCATGACCACGACACGCCGCCAGATCACACACTGCGGCTGCCGTACTAGGCTGTAGGCGAGTTCTCCCACCGATGCCACCGCCGAGCCGATGGCTCTGCCGCTAGTCCGGCTATCGACTCGCCTTAGTGCGTGAATGAGGCAATCTGCCGCGTACGGGGCGTGTTCCGCGCCGAGGCTCATGAGGTTGTTCGCTATGCCGACGAGAGCGAGCGCGGCTCCCTCCGAATCTCCCAATGACTCGCATAGCCTGAAATCGGTGAGGTGATGACGGCACGCTTCGCCTTGACGATCTTGCTGGTACAGGACGAGCGCGAGGTCGTTTAGCGCGGCGCCTTCGGCGATGGGAATACCGCACAAGGCAAAGCCTTCCGCCGCAGCAGCCAGCGAGGCTTCGGCGTCATCGAGCTGGTCGTTCGCTTTCTGCGCGAGGCCTAGAGAGTGCAGGGACTGGGCGATTTCCGCAGCGTCGCCATGGCGGCGGGTGAGTTCGAGATCTTGCTCTAGGTAGGGAATCGCTTCAGCTGGACGGCCCAGTTCCGTGAGAGTAAGGCCGACGTCGTGCGCAGTGGCCCTGGCGTTGTATTGCTCGTGATGTCCTTGCGAGTGCCAGCTGTGGAGAACTTCGAGGAAGAGCTCCAGGGCTTCCTTGTATCGGCCTTGCAGGCGCAAGCTGGATGCTCTTGCTTGCTGCACCAGCGTTTTCTGGAACAGCGACGCGCTGTCGGGAACGGTAGGCATCATGCTCTTCGCGGCGTAGAGGCTAGCCGGGTGTTTCGCACATGAGTGATGGTGGGCGGACCCGGGAACTCCGGATTTGTTGATCATGGCGGTTGGGTGGGGTCGACCGCAAGGAGGTCGAGTAGCCGGGCTTGGATCGGGGTCGGC
>NZ_QZFV01000028.1:0-3580 GCF_003600245.1 Amycolatopsis panacis | reverse complement strand
TGTGCGTGAAGGGTCCCTTCACGGACCCGAAACCGGTCCGGCGCACGCCACGAGGTGGTCGCACACACACCTCCGCATCGCCCGCTGCCGGGCCCCCGACCAACTTTGCCGGGGCCCTGGACCCAGAAGCCGTGAAGGGTCCCTTCACAGCCTTCCGGTGTGTGGCCGCGGGGTCAGCGGTCGGTGGCGGGGTCGTCGAGGTAGCGGAGGATGCGGAGCAGGCCGCGTTCGTCGGGTGTGTGATCGTCGGCGCGGCAGGCGGTCAGGCGCCGGGTCACCTCGGCGCGGTCGAGGCCCGCGCCGATCAGGACCAGCTCGGTCCGCCGCGGTCCAACCGGCCAGGCCGAGCGGTCGAGCCGGACGAACGAGCCGACGGTGTGCAAGCCGAACCGGGACCGCGGGTCCGCCGAGCCGAGGTCCAGCGTCCCCTTCACCCGGTACAGACCGGGCGGGCGGTGCTCCAGGAACTCCAGGAAACGCCGTGGGGACAACGGTTCCGCCGAGGTGAACGTGATGCTCTCGTACTGGGTGTGCAGATGCCGCGCGTGGTCGTGGTGATCGTCCGCGCGCAGGTCGTCGAAGGACAGCTGACCGTAGGTCTCCCGCGGGCGCGGGTCGAAGAACAGCCGCGGGTCGACCCGGCCGTGGTCGGTCACCAGCAGCGGGACCCCCGGCGCGAACTCCTCGGCGACGGTGCGGACCTTGGCCAGCGCGTCCGCGTCGGCCCGGTCGGCCTTGTTGAGGATCACCAGGTCGGCCAGGCGCAGGTGGTCGGCGAGTTCCGGGTGGCGGGTGCGGCTGGTCTCGAACTCCGCCGCGTCGACGACGGCGGCGAGCCCGCCGTAGCGGATGTCCGGGTTCTCGCTGGCGATCATCAGCCGCAGCAGGTCGCGGGGCTCGGCGATGCCGCTCGCCTCGACCACGATCACGTCGATGCCCGCCTCCGGCCGGGAAAGCCGGCCCAGCATGGCGTCCAGCCCGCTCGCGTCGACCGCGCAGCACAGGCAGCCGTTGCCGAGCGAGACCATGGTGTCGACCTGCCCGGCGACCGCGAGCGCGTCGACGTTCACCTGGCCGAAATCGTTGACCACCACGCCGATCCGGGCGCCCTGGCGGTTCGCGAGCAGATGGTTGAGCAAGGTGGTCTTGCCCGCCCCGAGGAAGCCCGTGATCAGCACCACCGGAATCCGCTGCCTGCGCACGTGCCCTCCTCCGCACCGGCCGTCGAGCCTATCCTGCCCTCATTCGGAGGATTGGCCGGGACGGGCCGGTCGCGAAGGCGGAGAATGGCGGGCATGACCGCAGTACTCGTCGCGCACGCCGGGAAGAACGGTGGCACCCGCGGGATCGCCGAGGTGATCGCCGGCGAGCTTCGGGAGTGCGGGCTGAGCGTGGACCTGCGGCCCGCGGGCGAGGTCTGCGAGGTGAGGCCGTACAAGGCCGTGGTGGTGGGCAGCGCGCTCTACTACCGGCGCTGGCGGCCGGAGGCGGTGCGGTTGCTGCAGGAGCACACCGAGGCGTTGCGGGAGCGGCCGGTCTGGCTGTTCCACAGCGGCCCGTGCGGCCCCGCCGCGCAGCCGGCCCGGGTCAGCCTGCCCGCGCGGGTCGCCCTGCTGGCCGCCGCGATCGACGCCGAACGCACCGCGACCTTCGGCGGCCGGCTGGATCCCGCCACCACCCGCGGCTTCGGCCGGCTGCTGGCCGTGGGCCGGCGGGCCGGCGATTTCCGGGACTGGGACCGGATCCGGGCGTGGGCCCGGGACGTCGGTCAAGGGGTCCGCGCGCACGCCGAACTCTGATCTGGTTTTCCTTGGCATGAAAGGCTTTTCCGGTGACTCGGGCGGCGGGGCGGAATTCCCCGCCTGCCTCGCCGGAGGCCTGGACACAATCGGTTACGGCCGTTGACGGGTGGTCCCGGCGCTGACCGCTGTCCGTATCCCCGGTGGTCGAGCTGCCTACCGGTTCGCTGACCTGGGGGTTTGCTCTCGACTATCGGACGATATATCGTGATCATGTCGGCGATAGAGCTACGATAGGGGAACGACATGACGAAGACGGCGGGCGGCGACCACATGTTCGGTGGATTCGGTGGCCCGGACCGCGATTCCGGGTTCGGGTTCGGATTCGCCGGGCGCGGCAGGCCGGGCCGGGAGGCGCGCGGCGGGTGGCCGGGATTCGGCCGGGAATCCGGTGGCCCGCCGTGGTTCGGTGGCCCACCGGGGGAGCGGGGGCCGGAGGGGCGCGAAGGCCCCGAGCGTCCGGCGGCGGAAGACGGCGGCTCGGGTCGGTGGCCCGGTTTCGGTGGCCACGCCGGTTTCGGCCATCCGGGTCACGGGCACGGCGGGTTTGGTCACCGGGGCGAGGGGCATGGTGGTTTCGGCCGTCCGGGCGAGGAAGGCAGCAGGTTCGGCCATTCAGCCCCGTGGCACGAGCACGGCTTCGGCCACCCCGGCGCGATGCACGGCGGCTTCGGCCATCCAGGCGAAGGACCCGGCAGGTTCGGCTGGCCGGGGCACCCCGGAGCCTTCGGTCATCCGGCCGACCACCACGGGCCGGAAGGCGACGAGCACCGTCGGGACGCCGGGGGCAGGGTGCCGTTCGGCGCCGAGGCCCGCGGCCCGGGGTGGTTCCCGCCCGTCCCCCCGGGACCGCCGATGCCCCCGGGTCCTCCGGGGCCGATGCACGGATTCCCCGCGTTCCCAGGGTTTCCCGGCGGGCGGGGTGGTCCGCGGGGCGGGCGGGGCGCGGCCAGGCCGGTGCGGCCCGCGGTGCTCGCTCTGCTCGCGGAGGAGCCGCGGCACGGCTACCAGCTGATGCAGGAGATCCGCCGCCGCACGAACGACGAGTGGCGGCCGAGCCCGGGGTCGATCTACCCGATTCTGCAGCAGCTCGAAGACGAAGGGCTGGTGCGCACCGCCGAGGAGGGCGGCCGCCGGGTCGCGCACCTCACCGAGGCGGGGCGGGAGCACGTCGCGGGGCGCGAAGAGGAGTTCGCCGCGCTGTGGGAGTCCTCCGCCGGCGCGGACGAGCCGGGGGCCGATCGGCTCGCCGCGGTGTACCAGCAGCTCAGCGAGCTGTCCGCGGCCGCGTTGCAGGTCACGCACGCCGGGACGGACGCCCAGCTGGCCGAGATGCGCAAGATCCTGCGCGAAACCCGCCGCCGGCTCTACGCTCTGCTCGCCGAGGAAGAAGACGAGGACGACGAGTGAAACGCGGTGGGCGAGTCCACAGTGGACTCGCCCACCGCGGGCCGGAGGCTCGGTGAAGATCACCGACATCACGCCGGACCGGCTGCGGCTGCCGCTCGATCCGCCGCTGCACGCCGCATGGGATCCCGAACCCCGGCCGCATTTCGACGCGACCGTCGTGCGGGTGCACACCGACGAAGGCGTCACCGGCATCGGCTCGGGCCGGGTCCGATGGCTGTGAAGGGAACCTTCACGGACGCAGAGTCCAGGGCGTCGGCAAAGTCGGTGTGGAGGGCCCTGCGCAGCTGCGGAGGGCTGTGAAGGGTCCCTTCACGGACTCTGAGTCCGTCAGGGGCACCCTCACGGACCCGAAACCGGTCGGGCAGCCACGG
>NZ_QZFV01000027.1:0-3625 GCF_003600245.1 Amycolatopsis panacis | reverse complement strand
CAGGACGAGCACGATCGGGAGCGGTCCGAGCGGCAGCGTGCGCAGCGGCAGGCGGGGGGAGGGACCCATCGTGTCCGAAAGTGACCGGGGCGTCGTGGTGGCGGGCGTCGACGGTTCGGTGTCGGCGCGTCACGCCGTGGTCTGGGCCGCCGAGCAGGCGGCACGGCGGGGCTTGGTGCTGCGGCTCGTGCAGGTGTACATGATCCCGTCCCCGAGCATCATCGGGCCGGGGGTACGGGGGGTGCGTTCGGGGTTCCGGCGGCAGGCCGGTGAGTGGCTGGCCGAGGCGGAGGCCGTGGTGCTGCGACGGTGGCCGTGGTTGCCGGTCGAGCGGGTGGTTGCTGAGGGTAGCCCGGTCGGGGTTTTGCGGCGGGAGAGTCGTGATGCCGAACTGGCTGTGCTGGGTTCCCGGGGTCTGGGTGGGTTCACGGGTCTGCTGGTGGGTTCGACCGCGGTCGGGCTGGTCGCGCACGCGCGGTGCCCGGTTGTGGTGGTGCGGGGCCGGATGCCGGACGATCCGCCCCCGGCGGCGGGACCGGTGGTGGCCGGGTTGGATGGTTCGGCCGACAGTGATGACGCGCTTGGGTTCGCGTGTGCCGAAGCGGTCTCCCGGCAGGTAGTCCTGCTGGCCGTGCATACCTGGAACGAGCAGTGGCACGCGGACGGTTCGGTGCGGGGCGCGGATCGGGTGCCGGGGGAGGTCGCTGCGGCCGAGTGCGGGCGGGTCGAGGACCAGCTCGCGCCGTGGCGGGAGAAGTTCCCGCAGCTGCGGATTGAGGTGCGGGCCGGGCCGGGGCGGCCGGTGCGGGCGTTGCTGGAGGTTGGGGAGGATGCGCAGCTGGTGGTGGTCGGCAGTCGGGGGCGGGGTGGGTTCGAGGGGATGCTGCTGGGGTCGACCAGTCAGGCCTTGCTGGTGCATTCGGCGTGTCCGGTGGCGGTGGTGCGGCCGGGGAACCGGCCATGACGACGATGCGGGGCCGGGTCGCGCTGCGGGTGCTCGCGTGTTATGAGACGGTTTTCGCGGCGGGCGCGCTGGTCGGTGGGGTTTGCCTGATGGCGGGTGCGCCGGGTTTCCGGTTGCCGACCGCTGTTCTGGCCCCGTTCGGGTTGTCTACCTGGGTGCTGCCCGGGGTGGCGCTGATTGTTGTGGTCGGTGGTGCTCTGGGCTGGGCGGCTGGGGTGGCGTGGCGGGGTGACCGGCAGGCGCCGGGGTTCGGGTATGCCGCGAGTGTGGTGGTCGCGGGTTGGCTCGCGATCCAGGTCTCGGTGCTCGGCTTTCGTGCGCCGGCGCAGTGGGTGACGCTCGCGCTGGTGGGGTTGCTGGTTCTGCTGAGCCGGTACGTGCAGCGGGTGGTGGCCCGATGACCCGCCCCGCGCGGCCGGTGACTTACTACGACACCGCCGGGAGACGGCTGCGCCGGCACGGCCTGGCGATCAGCCGGACAGGCAGCGAATGGCTGCTTGATCTCGGTGACGGCCGCGGGTGCCGCGTCGAGGCACCCGGGCTGGACGAGGTTCCGCATGAGCTGTCGCGGCTGGTGCGTGCCTACAGCCGTGATCTTGAGCTGGTGCCGATTCCCGGTCCGGCGGACGGACAGCAGGAGGTGGGGGAGGTATCCGGTACGGCGCGGGCAGTGGTACTCGGCTACCTGGAACGGCAGATCGACGCCCTGGCTCGTGCCGACCTGGCGGTGCGGCTGGAGCAGCCCGAGGGCGTGCATGATCTCAGGGTGGCGGCCCGGCGGATCCGGGCGACTTTGCGGACGTTCGCGCCGGTGCTGGGAGGACGGCTCGCCAGGAGATTCGGCGAGGCGCTGCGCTGGCTCGGCGCGGGCGTCGGGCCGGCGCGTGACACCGAAGTGCAACGCGAACGGCTGCTCACCGCGCTGCGGAAACTCCCGGACGGGGCGGCTTCGGACGAGGCACGAATCGAAGCCGAGCAGGTTTTCGACACCCTGGCCGAGGAAGCGGCCGCGGAGTGCGCGGTCGTCCTCGATTCCCCGCGATACCTGCAGCTGCTCAACGCACTCGACGTGCTCGTGGTGGTGCTTCGTGAGCAGGGCGCCGAGGCGCAGAGCAGCCGCGCGCGTCGGTCTGCGGGCAAGGTCCTTCCGGAGCTGGTCTGGACGGTGGCCGTGGAAACCGACGCCCGCGTGACCGCTGTCCGGCGGCAGGCGTATCCGAATGCCGTGCACGCGGTACGCAAGAGCGTGAAGCGCCTCCGCTACGCCGTGGAGGCGGCCGCCGGGGCTCTGCCCGTCGATGCGGACCGCGTGCTGAAGAGCCTGCGGTCGTTGCAGGACCTACTCGGCGAGTATCAGGATGCGGTAGTCGCCCAGGATCGGCTGCAGTCGCTCACGGAGGATTCCCGGGGCATCGCGACCCGCGCCTACGGCCTTCTACTGGAAGCCGAGATCTCTTCCGCCGAACGGTGTGTGGAGGCGCTTCCCGTGGCGTGGCACAAGGCGTATCGGGAGCTCGTCTCCCTTTGCGGCTGAGGGACGTTGGTCCTTCTCCCCGGTGACTCCGGACCGGCGTGCGTATCCGGTTTCGTTGTCTACTTTCGGGACAGCACAAGGAAGGGACGGACCCGATGCGGGCGCGTGATCTGATGTCGTCTCCGGTGGTGACGGTGTTTCCGTGGACGTCGGTGAAGGAGGCGGCTGAAGTCCTGTCCGGGCATGGGTTCACTGCGTTGCCGGTGGTGGACGAGGACGACCGGTTGGTCGGGATCGTGACGGAGGCGGATCTGGTCCGGCGTGGTGTTCCGGCGGACGCGCGTTCGGAGTATCGGCATCCTGTTCATCCTGGTGTGGTCGACATGTTGGTGGGTGCGGTGATGACGACGCCGGCGATCGGGATGTCGTCGGGTACCGATGTGGCTGATCTTTGTCAGGCGTTGGTGGATGGGGGGATCCGGGTGATGCCGATTGTGGATGGTGCCCGGGTGGTGGGGATCGTGACCCGGGGTGATGTGGTCCGGGTGCTGGCTCGGGCGGATGAGGCGATCGCTGCGGATGTGCGGCACCGGCTGGAGATCTACGGCGGCCACGGGCGCTGGCGGGTCGAAGTGCGCGATGGGATGGTGCGGATCGTGGACCGTTATGGCGACGAATCCGATCGTCATGTCGCGACGTTGCTGGCGTTGGCGGTGCCGGGTGTGGTGGGGGCGGACGTCGTGTCCGCGGAAGGGGAGGTGGGGCGATGACCGGTCGCAGCGATACCGTGCTTGTCGGGGTCGATGGGTCGGGTGGGTCGGCTGAGGCGGTCGGCTGGGCTGCCCGGTTCGCTGCTGGGCGGGGGCTGGGGCTGGAGGTCTTGCACTGTCTGCAGGTCGCGTCGCTCTATTACGGTGGCGGGTTTGCCGGGAGTGAGGTGCTGTTCGGGGATCTTCAGCGGGAGGGTGACCGGGTTGTGGCGGAGGCTCGTGATCGGGTTCTCGAGGTTGATCCGGCGTTGCGGGTCCGGACCGAGGTGTGTACCGATTCGGCGGCGGCTGTGTTGATTGAGCGTTCTCGTGGGGCGAGGGTGGTGGTTCTGGGCTGTACTGGTCGTGGTGGGTTCGCTGGGATGCTGGTTGGTGGTACTGCTGCGACGGTGGCGGGTCACGCGTGTTGCCCGGTGA
>NZ_QZFV01000026.1:0-4003 GCF_003600245.1 Amycolatopsis panacis | reverse complement strand
GCGCCGGACCGGTTTCGGGTCTGTGAAGGGACCCTTCACAGACTCAGAGTCCGTGAAGGGTCCCTTCACGGACCTCTACACCGACTTTGCCGGAACCCTGGACGCTGTGGCTGTGAAGGTTCCCTTCACAGCCACTCGGCCAGGTAGACAGCGTCTACTTCGGTTTGATAAACAGTGTCGGGAAGATGAATCAGGGGTTACGAGGAGTTCGCCATGGGTTATCGCACGTTCGTCGCCGTGGGCGACAGCTGTGCCGAGGGGCTGGACGATCCGTACCCCGACCGGAGCCAGTACCGCGGCTGGGCCGACTTCGTCGCCGGGCGCCTCGCCGAGGACGAGCCCGGGTTCCGCTACGCGAATCTCGCGGTGCGCGGGCGGCGGCTGGACCAGATCATCGCCGAGCAGCTGCCCGCCGCCGGGCGGCATGAACCCGATCTGATCGCTCTGTTCGGCGGCGGCAACGACGTGATGAGCCGCGGCTGGGACGCGCGCACGGTCGCCCGCCGGGTGGATGCCGCGATCCGGCAGTGCACGCAGATCGCGCCGTCCGTGGTCACGTTTACGTTGAGCGACATCGCGCATCGCATGCCGTTCGGTCATCGGATGCGGCCGCGGGTCAGGGCGCTCAACGACGCCGTCCGCGAGGCGTCGGTCAGCTACGGCGCGAAGCTGGTGGACCTGTGGCCCGACCAGGCCGCACACGATTCCCGCTACTTCGGGCCGGACCGGCTGCACCTGTCGGAGGCCGGGCACCTGCGTGTGGCAGGACACGTGCTGGGGAAGCTCGGCGTGCCGCACGAGGAGGACTGGCTGCGCCCGTTGCCGGGGCGGCCCGCGCCGACGAACCGGCTCGCCGATCTGCGCTGGATGTGGCAGGAGGTGCTGCCGGTGGGGATCACCCGGCTGCGCAATCGGCTCACCGGCCGGTCGCCGGGCGACGGATTCCTGCCGAAGCGCCCCGAGTTGCTACCGATGGCGTTTTCCGAAGCGCAGCTGTGAGCACGGCGTCGCCCGCGCGGCAACGGCTGATCCGCACCGCCTCGGAGCTGCTCGCCGATTCCGGGGTAGACGCGGTGACGCTGCGCGGTATCGCGAAGGCGGCTGGGGTGTCACACGGCGCACCGCTACGGCACTTTTCCGGCCGTGCCGAGTTGCTTTCCGGCGTCGCGACGCTCGGCTTCACCCAGCTACTCGACCGCGGCACGCAACTACCCGCCGGACCGCCGCGAGAGCGCGTGACGGCCGCCTGCCATGCGTATGTCGACTTCGCGTTGACGAACCCGGCGATGTTCGAGCTGATGTTCCGGCGCGATCTGATCGACCCCGAAGAACCACAGCTCGTCGCGGCCAGCAGCGCGGTCTTCGACTACTTCGCCGACCTTGTCCGTCGCTACGTCGCCGAAGCGCCCGAAAGCCGCGTACGCACCGGGACTGACCCGCGGCTGCTCGCCGCGTCGCTGTGGGCGGCGTTGCACGGTCTTGCGCAACTGTGGCTCTGGGGCGGGCTGGCGGGGGCGAGCTTCGCGCCGTCTCCCGAAGCAGCGCTCGCCGTGTCGCTCGACGCGTACCTGGGTTTGTGAGGCAACGCCCGCGTCAGAAGACCGGCTCGGTCTGCCCGAACTCCCGGCGCAACGCGGCCTTCGCGGCGTAGTACCCACACATGCCGTGTACGCCGGGGCCGGGCGCAGTGGCTGCGGAACAGAGGTAGACCCCGCGTAACGGCGTTTGGTGCGGATTCCACCGTACGACGGGGCGAGCCAGCACTTGCCGCACTGTCACGGCCGCAGTAGCGATATCGCCGCCCACGTAGTTCGGGTTGTACGCCTCCAGCTCACGCGCCGATACCGCGCGCGAAGCGAGCACCGTGTCGCTGAAGCCGGGTGCGTATCGCTCGATGCGACGGCGGATCACGTCTGTGGCATCGAGTGGATCACCATGCGGCACATGGGCGTACGCCCAGATCGGCTGTTTGCCCGGGAGCCCGCGAGACGGGTCCGCCGTCATTGGCTGCGAGAGGAGCACGAACGGCTCCTCCGCACGCCTCCCGGCGGTCACTGCGTTCTCGGCCGCGTACACGGCTTCTCGCGTCCCTCCGAGGTGCAGCGTCCCGGCCTGCGCCAACGCGGGGTTCCGCCACGGGATCGGTTCTGAAACAAGGAAATCCACCTTGGCGGCGGAGGGGCCGTACCGAACTCCTTGCAGCGCCCGCCGATACCCGTCGGATAGCAGTGGCCCGGCAACGTCGAGGACGCCCTGGGGCGCAAGATCCAGCATCACGACGCGCGCGTGCGAAAGCTGGCGAAGGTCGGCGACGCGAGCGTCGGTGTGTACTTCGCCGCCGTGTGCGCGTAGGTCGGCTACGAGGGCTTCCGTGATCTTTTCCGTACCTCCGCGCGGGACCGGCCAGCCACTGGTGTGCGCCAGATGCCCGAGCAACACACCGATCCCATCGCCCACCAACGACGGCAACCGTCCCATCGCGTGCGCGGCAACGCCAGCGAGCAGCGCCCGTGCTTCGGTACCGCGAAAGGCCCTGATCCCAACAAGCCGTGAAGCCAGCAACGCGGCGACGCCGGGACGAGGCGGCCGCCTGAAGTCACCGAAGATGGTTTCGACGACTTCTTCGGTCCGCTCGATGAGCGGCGTCATGAAACGCCGCCAACGCGCACCGTCGACCCCTAGGCCGGCACAGGTGCGTTCGAGGTCTGCGTACGCGATTGCTGCACGACGCTCGTCGATCGGGTGCGCGTACTCGGCTTCGGAGCGGCACAGCTGTACACCGTGCGCTTCAAGATCGAACAGGCGGAAGAACGGCGACGCGACCGCCATCGGATGGACCGCCGAGCACAGGTCGTGCACCACGTCGGCGTCGAACAGCCGCGCAGACCGCGCGCCGCCGCCCGGCTCGGCAGCGGCCTCGTACACCGCCACGGACCGTCCAGCGCGCGCGAACAGGACCGCGGCAGCCAGGCCGTTCGGGCCCGAACCGACTACCGCGACGTCCAGCGTGCGAGGCGGCGGCATACTGCGAGCGTAGGCCTTCGGGTACAGAGGGTGCCCGGTGACTCGGCCGAACACTTGATCGAATATTGTCGTACCCCACGTCTACCGTGGCTCCACGTCGGCCCACCCGGGCCGCACCGGCAGAGAGAGGGGGATCATGCCCGCCTACGACTCGCAGCTGGAGCGCGTACGCAAACTGCTGGCGAAAGCCGAGGACCCGGCAGTCACCGCGGAAGAAGCGGAGCTGTACAACACGAAGGCCGCGGAGCTGATCGCCCGCCACGGCATCGACGACGCGGTGCTGGCCGCGGCAGGCCACAGCAGCGACGAGATCACCGTGCTGAAGCTCCCGATCGAGAATCCGTACAGCCGCGACAAGGCGAGCCTGCTCACCAGCATCGCCTACCCACTGCGCTGCCGGACCCTGCTGCACCGCGCGGGGCAGAGCGTCGAGTCCGTCACCGTGTTCGGCTTCCGCTCCGATCTCGGGCGGGTCGAGCTGCTGTTCACCAGCCTGCTACTGCAGGCGAGCACCCAGCTGAACCGGGTACGTCCCGAGCAGCGCGTGTTCCACGAGTCGCTGGCCGCCTACCGCCGCACCTGGCTGAACGGCTTCTCCCGCGCCGTGCACGAGCGCCTGCAGCGCGCCGAGGCGAAGGCCGCCCGCGACCACCGCCCGGCCGCTCCCGGCCAGCCGTCGGCGGAGCTGGTGATCCACGACCGCACCACAGTGGTGCAACAGGCCTTCGATCGCGAATACGGCGACCTCCGCACCGCCTCCCCCCGCCGCCTCTCCGGCACGGGCTACCGCGAAGGCCACCGCGCGGGCACCCGGGCCACACTGGATCCGGCCGCCCTGTCCCGGCAACGCCCGGCACTGCCGGTCCGGTAACCGGCGGCGGGTGGCTGCGTACCGGTCCTGTGGCGGCCGGCCTGCCGGCCGGGCGGCCCGCGGTGTCGTGTTCATGGTGGCGAACGGCCTGACGGCACGTCCCGCGTT
>NZ_QZFV01000025.1:0-4117 GCF_003600245.1 Amycolatopsis panacis | reverse complement strand
GGGGACACGGCCGGGCACGACCACGACCGAGGCGGCCAGGGTGGCCGAGCTGGAACGTGAGGTGCGTGAGCTGCGCCGGGCGAATCAGATCCTGAAGTCAGCGGCGTCTTTCTTCGCAGCGGAGCTGTGCGCCACGAGGCGCCGAGTCAATCGAGGAGGGGTGCGAGACCTTTCCCGTCAGGCTGTCGCAGCGGCCTGATTGAAGCACGGGGGCAGCCTGACCTGGAGGAACGCCGGGGAGGGTGGCAAGCGGCCCCGACAAAGGCGGGACGTGCTGGAACTGCCAGACGGTGCGGGCCTGTCGAGCGAGGTCAGAAGGTGTAACGAGAGTGAACCAGTGGTTGACGCTCCGTAAGAGCGAAGCCGGCTCCAACCTGGTGGATATGGGCCGGTGTGCAGCGCGTGATGCCCTGGGCTCGTGAGCCTGGGTGTCAACTCCGAAGCCGTTTCGGTAGTTGTCAAGTCAAGTGAGACAGGTTGTGTTTACAGCGCTGGTTTCGGCTGGTCAGCGGGCTGGTTGATCCAGGCCGCTTCGGGCAGCTTGGGTGGTCGGGGGCGGCGTGCGAAGCGTTCGGGGTGCTCGGTGTAGGCCTGGTTGAGGGTGGCCTGCCGCTGGGTGCGGATCTGCTCGGCGGTGCCGAAGTGCACCGACGCGGGAGTATGCATCCCAATCCCCGAATGCCGGTGCTCGTGGTTGTAGGCCGCGAAAAAGCCGTCACAGAACACGCGCGCGTCCTCCAGTGACCCGAACCGTTCGGGGAAGTCGGGCATATATTTCAAGGTTTTGAACTGAGCCTCCGAATACGGGTTGTCATTCGAGGTGCGGGGGCGGGAGTGGGACCGGATGACGCGGAGATCGACAAGGAGTTCCGATACTGGTTTCGACACCATTGCGCCACCACGGTCGGCGTGGATGGTATGCGGCTGGCTACCATTGCGGTTCATCGCTTCGTCGAGGAAATCCTTCGCCACGACCGCGTCCTCCGCGGCGGCGACCAGCCAGCCGGTGACATAGCGAGAATAGATGTCCAGGATGACATAGCATTTGTACCACATCCCTTTCGACGGTCCTTTCAGCGCGGTGATATCCCACGACCACACCTCACTCGGACCACGGGCGACCAGCTCGGGCCGCACCCGGGCGGGATGGGTCGCGAGGCGGCGACGTTCCCGGACCTGCCCGGCCGCGCGGGCGATCCGGTACATCGTGGAGACCGAACACCAGTACCTGCCCTCGTCCAGCTCCCTGGCCCAGACCTGCGGGATCGCCAGGTCCCGGTAGGCCGGGCTGGTCAGCAACGCCAGCACCAGGTCTCGCTCGGCGGTGTCCAGGGCCTGCGGCGGCGGTGTGCGAGACAGCCACGGACCATGCATCGGGCCTTTCGGGTTGACGTGCCGGTAATGCGTCGCCCTGGATATCCCGGTCAGCGTGCACGATCTCGTCACAGAAACCTCCGCCGCGCGTAGTTCGGTGAACGCGTCGGTCAGGATGTCCTCGGTGGCTCGTTGTTGTCCGTGCTCTCGGAGAGTTCTTCCAAGAGCGCGTGTGCTTTTCCCATGATGTCCAACGCCATCCGGGTCTTCGTCAAGTCGGAGGAAAGTTTCTGGTTCTGCCGGCGAAGTTTCTCCAATTCTATCTGGTCGGGTGATTTCTTCGCCCGTTTCAGCGGTGTCCGCGGCTCGGCTGGTTCACCGCCCAGGCGTCCCGCGTCGCGAGCTCGTGTCCATTCGATGATGTGAGACGAGTACAAGCCTTCCCGGCGCAGGATCGCGCCCTTCTCCCCATTCGGGGCGTTCTCGTACTCGGCGACCATGGCGAGCTTGTACTCCGCGGTGAACGCCCGCCGCGACGGACGCGGAGCCGGATCGGCCTGCTCACCACCGGACGAACGCCGGGACTGCTTGTCAGATGGCGTGGACACGTGCACAAGGATCTCCGGTCCTGCCCTCTCGATCAGGGACCCCGCACTCACACGGGGTGTCTCACATCAGTCTGACCAAGAGGGTTTAGTTCCGGCGGTGAGGAGGCCGGGGTGAAGGTCTGCGGCGTAGCCGTGGCGATGCTGCCGGAGTAGAGCTGGTCGCCTCCCTGACCGATCGATTGCGTGGTGAACGTGGGAACCATCCGGTGGTCGCTCGCGGGCTGTCCATCCAGGACAGTTGGCGGGCAGGCCTGTTCCGGCTGTGGGCTGCCGGGTGGGGCGGCGGCTGTGTAGTAGTCGCGGGCGTGACGACCCGTCTCGGGGTCCGGGAGAGCCGGATGCAGGGCGAAGACAGCCAGCAAGTCAGCAGTGATGGGTGCTGGAAGGCCAGGAGGATAAGCGTTGGTGAATACCGACGATCCGGATTCCGTTCTGTATCGGGCGGAACGCCGGGTACTGGAGATCCAGACCAAGCTGCACCGGTGGGCGCGTGAGGATGCCCATCGTCGGTTCGATGACCTGTTCAATTTGGTGGCCGATCCCGCGTTTCTGTTGGTGGCGTGGGATCGGGTGCGGGGCAACAAGGGTGCCAAGACCGCTGGGGTGGACGGCCGCACCGCCGCGTCGATTGTGGCGCGGATCGGGGTGGCCAACTATCTCGACGGGCTGCGGTCTGTAGTGAAGGACCGCAGTTTCCGGCCGTTGCCGGTGCGGGAGCGGATGATCCCGAAGGCGGGTGGCAAGCTGCGCCGTCTGGGGATCGCGACCATCACCGACCGGGTGGTCCAGGCATCGTTGAAGCTGGTGCTGGAGCCGATCTTCGAGGCGGATTTCCTCCCATGTTCCTATGGGTTCCGCCCGGGGCGCCGGGCTCATGACGCGGTGGCGGAGATTCGTTATCTGACCTCGAAACCACGCTGTTATGAGTGGATCGTGGAAGGAGACATCAAAGCCTGTTTCGACGAAATCTCGCATCCGGCCCTGATGGAGCGGGTGCGAGCACGGATCGGAGACAAACGTGTCCTGGACCTGGTGAAGGCGTTCCTCAAGTCAGGCATCCTCGGTGAGGATCGTCTGTTGAGGCCCACCACCGCGGGAACCCCGCAGGGGTCGATTCTCTCGCCATTGCTCAGTAATGTCGCGTTGTCCGTCCTGGACGAGCACATCGCACGGTCACCGGGTGGACCGGCGACCGGCAAGACAGAGAAGGCCAAGCGTCTGCGGCACGGCTTGCCGAACTTCAAGCTGGTCCGCTATGCGGACGACTGGTGCCTGGTGATCAAAGGCAGCAGCGCGGACGCGGAAGCCTTGCGGGAGGAGATCGCGGAGGTCCTGTCCGCGATGGGTTTGCGCCTGTCGCAGGAGAAGACTCTGATCACCCACATCGATGACGGCCTTGACTTTCTCGGGTGGCGCATCCAGCGCCGTCGCAAGAAAGGCACGCGCGAGCAGTACGTCTACTCCTATCCCGCCAAGAAATCGCTCAAGGCGGTCGTGGCCAAAGTGAAGACGGTCTGCCGCGAGGTCGAAGTGAACCAGCCCATCGATGTCCTGTTACGCAGGCTCAACCCCGTGTTGCGGGGCTGGTGCGCTTACTTCCGGCCCGGGGTGTCCTCGGTGACCTTTGCCTATCTGAGCCATTACGTGTGGCAGACGGTATGGCGCTGGATACGCCGCAAACACCGCCGGACCAGGTGGAAGGAACTCCGTCACCGCTACGGCGGTGACGGATGGTGGCCCACCGGCCAGGATCGGGAAATGTTCAACCCGGAGAAGGTCAGCACGACACGCTACCGCTACCGGGGATCAGTCATTCCCTCTCCCTGGCCAGAGGCCGCCTGACGAGCGCCTCACGAATCACACCGGGGCTTGTGGAGCGCCCGGTGCCTTGAAAGGGGCACGCCGGGTGCGGGAAGCGGTCCGGGAAAACGGGCCAGCCACATGGCTGGAACCGCGTCCCTGACCGACTTCACGGACCGTCCGTCGCGATGAAGGTCGAGTTCGTCGACTCCCAGCGGAAGGAGCACGGTGTCCAGCCGGTCCTGCGGGCGCTTGAGGGCACGCCCGGCGAGATCGCACCGTCGACCTACTACGCCGCCAGGACCCGTCCCGAGTCCGCCCGCGCGGCATCCGACCGGGTGCTGGCCGAGAAGATCGAGCGGGTGCACGAGGACAACTACAGCGTCTACGGGGCC
>NZ_QZFV01000024.1:0-4503 GCF_003600245.1 Amycolatopsis panacis | reverse complement strand
CATGTTCACCCACACCCACACCACCACCCAGACAACGTGATGGGCAGGGCCCGCGGCCCCGCCCAACCATCACAACCCCCCAACCACAACCGCCACCAACCAGCCAAACCGAAAACGCAACAGCCTCCTGAGTCCGTGAAGGGTCCCTTCACAGCCCCGCTCGGGGCGGCACCGTGATCTCGGTCGACCTGCCCGCCGTCCCGGCTGCCACACTGGAAAGCACCCACGACGAGGAGACCCCCGGATGACCGTCACCCTGCTCATTGCCGACGACCACCCGATCGTCCGCGACGGTCTCCGCGGGATCTTCACGGGGGAACACGGCTTCGAGGTTCTGGGCGAGGCCGCGAACGGCTCCGAGGCGGTCACCCTTGCCCAAGCGCTGCACCCGGACGTGGTGCTGATGGACCTGCGCATGCCCGGCACCGACGGGGTCGCCGCGATCACCGAGCTGGCCCGGCTCGCCAACCCGGCCCGGGTGCTCGTGCTGACCACGTACGACACCGATTCCGACGTGCTGCCCGCGATCGAGGCCGGGGCCACCGGCTACCTGCTCAAGGACGCACCGCGCGAGGAGCTGTTCCGCGCAGTGCGCGCGGCCGCCCGTGGCGAGTCGGTGCTCTCCCCCGCGGTGGCCGGCCGGATCATGGGCCAGCTGCGCGCACCGGCGCAGGAACCGTTGTCCCAGCGCGAAATCGAGGTACTCACCCTGGTCTCCCGCGGCTCCACGAACAAGGAAGCGGCGAAACAGCTGTTCATCAGCGAGGCCACGGTGAAGACCCACTTGCTGCACGCGTACGCGAAACTCGGCGTGAAAGACCGGGCCGCCGCGGTCGCGGTCGCGCTGGGGCGCGGGTTTCTCAGCACTTAGCGCGGCAACGTGACCCATCCGGCCGGATAAGGCAGGCCCGATCAGGGCGTCGCTGCCGAACAGGCCGAGTGCGCGGCCGAGACTGCGGTAATCGGGCATGGTGGTCCCCCTCGGATCGGGCGGGACGAGAAGACCACTCGATGTCAAGTGTCAGCGCCGGGACGGAAATCCGGCGGGTCGTGTGCACAGCGCGCCGCAGGGTCACCGACGGTAATCGAGGGCCGGACGGTCGCACCCGGTTTCCCGCGTCACGGTTTCCAGGAGCTGTCCACGGCCCACGCTTCGGCTCGCGTGAACGCCTCGTTGACCCAGCCCTGCTTCGCCTCGGCGTAGTACTCGACGGTGCCGTCCCCGGCGTGCTCGCCGGCCAGCCGCTGCTTCACCGCCGCATAGCCTTCCCGCTCCCCGGGGTGCGCGCGGATCCAGTCGCGGAACAGCAACGCCAGCCGCCACGCGGGGGTCTCGACGGACCGGACGTGCAGGTTGACCGCCCGCTTCGGGTCGGCGCCGACGTGCAGCCGCTTGGGCCACGGCGTGCCGCCGCCCTGCGGGTCGTCCACCCACTCCCCCTCCCGCTGCGGGAACCCGGCGTCCGCCAGCGCCTCGGCGAGCGCGTCTGCGTCGTCCAAAGTGGACACTGTGAGCTGGAGGTCGAGCACGTCCTTCGCGGGCAGTCCGGGCACCGCGGTGGATCCGATGTGGTCAGCGCGGACCAGGCGCGGCCCGGCGAGCTGCCGCAGCCGGGCGAGCCGGCGTTCGGCCTGCAGCGGCCAACTCGGGTCGTAGGCGGAAAGCACCGGCGACGCCGGGGGCCGCGGTTTGCGCAGCCGCAGGTTCGCCTCGAAGGGCACAAGCCGGTCCGCCCACAGCTCGTCCACTTCGGCGAGCACGGCGTCGCGCCGACCGCCGTTGTCGAGCCAGACGTCGGCCACCGCCCGGCGCTGGTCCTCGGTCGCCTGCGCGCGGATCCGCGCCCGGGCGTCCTCTTCGGTCATCCCGCGGGCCTCGACCAGGCGGCGGACGCGGACCTCGACCGGCGCGTCCACGACCACCACGAGGTGGTACGCCGGGGCCAGGTTGTTCTCCACCAGCAGCGGCACGTCGTGCACCACGATCGCGTCGTCGGCGGCCCCGGCCATCAGCTCGGCGGTGCGCTGCCCGATCAGCGGGTGCAGGATCCCGTTCAGCCGCTGCCGGGACTCCTCGCCAGCGAACGCGCGGGCGGCCAGCGCCGCCCGGTCCAGCGACCCGTCCGCGGCGAGCACCCCGGGGCCGAACGCCTCGGCGATCGCGGCGAGCCCCGGCGTGCCCGGCTCGACCACGGCACGCGCGATCCGGTCCGAGTCCACGACCACGGCGCCGTGCTCGGCCAGCCGGTTCGCCACCGTCGACTTGCCCGAACCGATTCCGCCCGTCAGGCCCACTCGCAACATGAGCCACACCCTAACCAGCGCGCCCGCACCCCGTGCAGTGAACGGCCCGCCACCCGCTGCACGTGCACCGGCACGGGTAATCGCACACCCAGGACGGAAACGCAAGCACATTCCGTCGAAATGTGAAACCGATCCGGGTGACACGCCGCGCGGTTCCGCCGTTTTCGGGGCGCGGCTGCGTAGCTTGTGCTGCGGAAACATAGCCCACACGGAGGAACGGATGGCGGACAAGCACGTCGGGAAGCACCGGCTCGGCACCCCCGGACTGGTGCACTGCGTTGCCTACCGTCAGGTCGCCGACGCACTCGCGGAACACCGGCGCACGTGGCTGAGCGCCCTGCTCGTCCCGGCCCAGCACAGCCTGGCCGGGCTCCGCCGCCGCGCGTTGGCCGCCGCCGCGGAGCGTGCCTGGGTGCCCGCGGTGTCCCCTTCCTGAGCCCGCTGCCGCGCCCCTCGGTCACGGCCGTCCGGTTCGGACTGATCCCGTCACACCGCGTGGGTCTCGATCACGATTTCGTGGCTCAGCGTGCGGTGCACCGGGCATTTCTCCGCTATCTCCGCCAGTTTCGCGCGCTGGGCCGAGTCCAGGTCGCCGAGGAAGGAGATCTCCCGGATGATCCGGCTGAGCATGCCTGTCTCGGTCTCGCAGCGTTCGCAGTCACGGGCGTGCACGCGGTCGTGCCGCAGCCGGACCTCGGTGCGGACCAGCGGGATACCCTTACGGTCGGCGTACATTCGCACCGTCATCGCGGTGCACGTGCCCAGTGCGGCGAGCAGCAGGTCGTACGGGGTGGGTCCGGCGTCGTCGCCACCGGCGGAAGCCGGCTCGTCGGCGAGGAACTCGTGCGTCGCGGTGCCGACATGCTGCGTGTAGCGGCCGCTGCCGGCATCGGTGACGACCACGGTGCCGGGCTCCGGCTGGGTCATTGCGGGGTTTCCCTCCGGTCTCGCGCCGGGTCCCGGCGTCGCGTGTGGACGGTGCCGGAGGAATCCAGGCACCGGCCGACGTTCCCAAGACGCCACGGATATCGTATCTTCTGCTTCGAGACGCGGATGCTCTTCCCGCGTGGCACGGGTGAAGGGGGTGGAGAGCGTGGCCACCCGCCATCTCTCGACACAACCGGCCGAGCAGCACCACCGGCGGCGGTTCCTCGATGCGGCCCTGGCGGTCCTGACCGACCGCGGCGTCGCCGGGCTGACCGTCCGCGGCGTCGCCGAACGCGCCGGCGCGTCGACGATCACGGTGTACACCCGCTTCGGCGGCCGGGTCGGACTGCTGGACGCGCTGTACGAACGCGCATTCGACCTGCTGCGCGAGGACCTGCAGGCAGTCCCTCCGGAGACCGACGACGGGATCGCCGACCTGCTCGAGGTCGCACAGGCCTACCGCCGCTTCGCCATGGCGAGCCCGGCCCGGTACGGGCTGATGTTCGAACGCTCGGTCCACGACTACGACCCCGACCCGGCCCTGCGCGCGGGCGTGGTCGCCACGACTTTCGTGGAATTCGTCACGAAGATCAACCGGGTCAGCCCACCCGGCGTGAGCGCCCGCGACTGCGCCTACCTGCTCTGGACGTCCATGCACGGCCTGGTCAGCGTGGAACTGACGATCCGCTCCCAGAGCCACATCGAAGACTGGTTCCTCGACCCGACGGCGGAAGCCCACGGCCGGATGTACCGGCACGGGGTGCTGGCCATGATCACCGGGCTGGGTCTTCGCAACTGAGTCGCCGGGGCTGGCCGTCCCCTGGGGTTGGCTGGGGCTGACTGGGCCGGTCGCGGCCGTGCAGCCTGGCTGGGCACGGCGTGGCGTGCTGTTGTGGGGCATGGCTGAGCCGGTCGCCGCCGTGTGTCGTGTCATGTCGTCGTCGGGCATGGCTGGGCCGGTCGCGGCTTTGCCGTCCTAAGTCCGGGCCGGGCTTGCACAACTGAGTCGCTGGGGCCGCCCAAGGCGCGGCTACCTCGTCGCTCACTGCCGTCACCGCGACCCGGACCGGCACCTCACCGAGAGCACCGTCCCGCCGCGCTGACGGAACCAAGGCTGTGAAGGGATGTCTTCACGGACTCTCAGGCCAGGGCCCCGGCAAAGTTGGTCGGGGGCCCGGCAGCGGGCGATGCGGAGGTGTGTGCGACCACCTCGTGGCGTGCGCCGGACCGGTTTCGGGTCCGTGAAGGGACCCTTCACAGACTCAGAGTCCG
>NZ_QZFV01000023.1:0-4828 GCF_003600245.1 Amycolatopsis panacis | reverse complement strand
GGATCAATCGACTCAAACGCAACCGTGCCGTGGCCACTCGCTATGACAAGCTCGCTGTCCGTTACGAGGCCACAGTCCAGGTTGCGGCGATTAACGAGTGGCTACGACTTTGAAACACACCCTAGTCAATGAACTCACGGCGACCCCTCTCGTCTACCCGAGCCGAGACCGCAGTCAGCGCGGTGCCGTGACGAGGAAGCCCGCACCATCCACCCCAACAGAGCAACACGAAGGTGTCCAAGCTCAAGTGGCAGTCTCGTCCCCACATGGCCGCCAGTTGCTCAAACTCTCGAGTACCTGGCGTGTTACGTTGTCCTTCGGCTCACCGACAGCGAAACTTGGACGGTGAGCAGAAGGGAACACGGCGGCGTGCTTCCAGAGGAGGTCGTCGAGCGCATCATCGAGGTGCTGGCCGAGCGCGGCAAGAAAGTCCTCGCCTGCCTGCGGACCGCGGATGCGTTCCTGCGCCAGGCCGCCGAGGACGATGCGGGGCTGCGCTACGCGGAGAGCGCCGGTTATAACATCCGCGAAGCCCTCGATGCAGTCGTGGAGGACAGCGAGGCTGTTCGCGATGGCGTCCCGTCCGCGTTGGACGCGTGGAACCGGTATCTGGGCAGTCTCGGCTCGTCGCCGGAGGCCCGGGACGCAGCGTGGCGACCACTCGAGATCGAGATGTCGCGGCTGGGCAAGCGTCGCAACAGCGCGTCGTCGCGGGCGTCGAAACTGATCGGGTTTCTGCGACGGCGAACCGGAGTCGATGCGCTGCCCGGTGGCGCCGACCCTGTGACGGAATACAAGAAACTCCACGACGAATCTAGCAAGGCCGTGCACGGCGACGCCGCCTTGGCAACGGCGACCGACCTGTTCGACCGCGCCGTCGCTTGGTTCGTCCGGATATTTGCGCCGCCGGAAAGCATCATCCAAGCCATCCGGAAGCTGGCACGCGAGCCGTACCGGTCCCTGGAGCAGCTGGATCGCCTGCAGCAAATTGCTTACGACGAGCACCACCTGCGCCTGTTTTTCGCCGCGGTCACCGACCCGGCGTGGCTGCCTGCGATGCTGCAACGGGGTTTGATCACGTTGCCCGAGGCCAACGGCCTCTGGCCAGTGGCCGCCTTGATCGATGGTCTTGGCCAAAGCCATGCGCCCGAGGTCGCTACTGTCCTGGAAGACCTGGGCGGCAGAGTCAAAACCCTTCCTCAAGGCCTTCGCATACCAGCCGCCTTCGAGCTGCTGCGTGTCGCTCTGCACATCGGACCGCACGGCCACGGTGTCGCCGGGACCATCGTGGAAAGCTACTTCCAAGAGCGGAACATCATCGGTCTCGCCGTCGAGGTCGTACGCCAAGCAGCGCCCGAAGCCCCGGTGGTCAAGCGCATCGCCGATGTCGCCATTGGAACCGAGCCGTTCGACAACAATTATTACCGCAATACGGTCCTGCTGAAGCAACTCGCAGCGGGACTCACGCTTGACAACGCGAAAACCCGAATCGAGCTGCTGGCCGCCAAACTCGCGCGCTTGATCACCCCGGCGAATCTAACACTGCCCCTCGACACCGCGCGTCTGACGGCAGAGCTCGACGAACATCCTCGGATTGCGGACAACATGGCGCATCATCTGGCGCGGATGCTGCATCGCGCCCGGGAACTCGGCGTCCCCACCGATGATCTGCTTTCCTGGATACGGAAAGTGCCCGACGAAGCTGGAGACCGCCTTGCTTCAAGCGTTCTCACCCTTGCTGACGACATCCCGCTCGGTAACAAGATCGCGCATATTACCCGCAGGCTGGCCGCACCCGTGCCCACTGGCGATGACCAGGACTTGATCGAAGCTATCCACGCCGCGGCACCGCCTCCGGAGAAGCTCGTCGAATGGACGGACACTTTGGGCACGCCGCCCGAGCCGACCGGAGACGACAGCAGCCGCCCACCGGAAGACTGGTACCGAGTCTGGCGGTGGTCGCCCCTGTTGCCGTCGGAGGCACTCGCCGCATGGGCTGAGCCCATCGCCGAGGTAACTCGCCACGTTGGTGAACCGGGGACCAGCCACCTGGGTCATCGGAGCCCGCGATCCTGGTCGACGAAGGAAGAGTCTCCTTACAGCGCTGATGAACTCGCGTCCTACCCACCCTTGGAGGCAGCACGCACGATTGCGGCATGGCGGCCGGGCACCAGTGATCGCTGGCAGCTTACCAGCGCCCGCGTGCTCGCCCGAACCCTGGAGCAAACAATCGCATCCGACCCGCAACCGTGGGCAGCTGACGCCGTAAACGTAGTCGAGGCCCTCCGTGAGCCGATCTACGTCCTACACTATTTTCGTGCGCTCGCCGACAACGCCCAAACCGTCAGCACGCACACGTCGGCGGTTCTGCTCGCCGCGGCGCGCGCACGTAGCGCCAGATGGGAACCTGTCGCGCTCGGCAGCGACAACTACGAATTCGAACCCGACTGGCATAACGTCGACGCCACTTCGGTCGACCTGGCGGCGAATCTCGCGCGCTGCGACGGCAACTTGGCAGAATCGCTCGACGGAGTGTGGACATGGGCGACGACGCCAATCGAACTCGCGCCCGATGCCGAGCCCGAACACCCCTACGACGAGATGACCGACGCGCTGTTTCACGCGATCAACAGCGCCCGGGGTTGCGGCCTGCGGGCGACGATCTGGCTCGCGCGATGGGAACTCCGCAATGTCGGCGCGATCCGTCCGCAGTTCGAGGCTCTGTTGACGGCCACACTCGGGGTGCCAGGTGCCGCAGGTTCGGAATATCGCGCGATCCTTGCACAATACCGGCCCGTGCTGGAAAATTCAGTACCGGAATGGTGCGATGCCAACCTATCCCAGCTCTTCGGCCAGGACGCGCTCGGGCGTAACGCGCTCGCCATGACCCTCAAATACTCGCAACCAACGGCCTCTTTCTTCGCCAGGTTCTGTCAGACCCTCGTGACTGCGGCGCGACGTGGGCTGCCTCACGCGGATGCCTGGCTCGCGCTTGCGCTTGTGGACGAGGTGTACCCCTTCGACACCATCATCCGGTCCTTACGCGGCGATGCTGACGCCGTGCAGGCGCTCGGAAACCAGATCGCCTTCCACGGTCAGCACGTAGCGGAAGACTCCCGCGAAATGGCCAGTGCTCTCTCGCTGTGGCGCCAGTTGATCGCCGCCGACAGGCGGCTCGTACCCGGTGTCGCTCTGCGATCATCCGGACGGTGGTCGTTGGTAACCGCCATCCCTGACAGCATCTGGGCCGAACTGACCCTGGCGTCCCTTCGCATCACCGCCGGCAAGGTAGACCTCGTCATCGAAGTCGCCGATCGATGTGCCACCGCGGAAGTAACCGAAGCTACGCTTGAACTCTTTCGGTTACTTCTCGAAAACGACATACCCTGGGAACGCGGACATGTCGCGCTCCGAGCCCGTGCAACCCTGACCGCGAACCCATGCGCCTTGAACAGCACAGATGGCCGTGCCCTCGACCGCCGACTCACCGAACTTGGGTTTCCGGCGCCGCCGGACGACGCTGCTTGAGCCGCGCCTTAAGCAACGCTCAAGCCAGATGACGATCACCAGCACGACCAAGGGTGCGGTCAGCGCTGCTAAGAATCCTCCTCAGTCGAGCATGCCCGGGCGAGGCTTCCGTGTTGTCTCGCTGGGGATTAGTGCCGAACGCGTGTGACTTACTGTCTTGATCGGATCGTCACCCGCGGCGACGACCGGCGAGCCGCCCAGCAGGACGTTCAGAATCACATCGTTTTCTTGGTAGACGGCCCTACTGCGGTCGGCCAGCGCGGCAGCCAGCTCGGGTGAAGTCGCGTCGGGAAGCTTCCCCAGTGGTACCGCGGACGGGGCAGCGCTCGCTTTGGTGACCGTGAGGTGGTCCATCGCCAGCACCCTCGCCCCATAGAATTCCCGCACCTGTGCGGCGATGATCAGACCGTCACGATCGATGTCTCCCGCGTAGCTCAAGCTCACTCCGCAGTCGATCGCGTGCTGCAGGAACGCGTGGTCGACCGCGCGCAAGTGTCCGCTCGTGCAGGCGATCGGGCCAGGGAACTCCACAGCCAGCGCTGCTTCGATGACTGACGGGTTCTCGACGACCAAGATAGCGGCGTCCGCCAGGGTCGGCGGGTTGACTGTAAGGTCGAACAGAGTCAGCGGCACCGGACCGCCTCCCAGTCGAAGCCGTTCGTCGACGACGCCGGTACCCGAGGCTCGCAGGTTCAGCACCACGACCGACGACGACAGCCGATCCGCAAGCACCCCGGACCGCGCCAGAAGCGCCCTGACCGCGTCGGGCCGGTAGGTGATCGGTTCCCCAGCCCGTTCGGCGACTGCTTCGACCAGGCGCCGTCCGTTGAGCTTGTCCAGGTCGAAGCCGTGGGGATCGCCGGTGCAGTCATGTGCCAGTTTCGCCAGCGTCATCGGAGGAGCGTCCTGCAGGCGGAGCCGGTCGATCTTCGCCACGGCTGCCGCGAGGTATCGCGATTCGGTGCGGACCGAGTCGATTTCCGTGTCCGCGACGCCGGCGGCGCGGATCCGCCGTGCGAGCAGCGGTACGGCCGCCAGGGTGTTCTCCACCTCTGTCCAAAGCGTCGCACGTGCGGCCGCACTCGCGGCTCGTCCGGCGGTGTGGTTCACCACGGGTTCGCCCGTCGCCAGCTCGGCCATCGCCGGGAGGTGTTTGGCGGCGACGCCGAACCTGGCTAGCCGGGTGTTTCGCACATGAGTGATGGTGGGCGGACCCGGGAACTCCGGATTTGTTGATCATGGCGGTTGGGTGGGGTCGACCGCAAGGAGGTCGAGTAGCCGGGCTTGGATCGGGGTCGGC
>NZ_QZFV01000022.1:0-5229 GCF_003600245.1 Amycolatopsis panacis | reverse complement strand
ATGCAGGGAGGCCCCGGGAGAGCCCTTGTGGGGGTTCTCGACCGGGGCCTGACCTGTCTAGGTTGAGTTCGGCGGTGTCCTACTCTCCCACAACCCTTCGGTTGCAGTACCATCGGCGCTGTCAGGCTTAGCTTCCGGGTTCGGAATGGGACCGGGCGTTTCCCTGACGCTAAAACCACCGAAACACTCCGAAACAACACACACCCACCACCCCTGCCCGGGGTGGTGCTGGTGTGGTGTTTCAGAACCGTAGAGTGGATGCGTAGCCTCTTCGTGGGCAAGTCCTCGGCCTATTAGTACCAGTCAACTCGACAACACATTACTGTGCTTCCATTTCTGGCCTATCAACCCAATCGTCTCTTGGGGGCCTTAACCCACAAAGGGGTGGGATACCTCATCTTGGAACAGGCTTCCCGCTTAGATGCCTTCAGCGGTTATCCCTTCCGAACATAGCCAACCAGCCATGCCACTGGCGTGACAACTGGCACACCAGAGGTCCGTCCGTCCCGGTCCTCTCGTACTAGGGACAGCCTTCCTCAAGTATCCTACGCGCGCGGCGGATAGGGACCGAACTGTCTCACGACGTTCTAAACCCAGCTCGCGTGCCGCTTTAATGGGCGAACAGCCCAACCCTTGGGACCTACTCCGGCCCCAGGATGCGACGAGCCGACATCGAGGTGCCAAACCATGCCGTCGATATGGACTCTTGGGCAAGATCAGCCTGTTATCCCCGGGGTACCTTTTATCCGTTGAGCGACACCCCTTCCACCAGGAGGTGCCGGATCACTAGTCCCGACTTTCGTCCCTGCTCGACCTGTCAGTCTCACAGTCAAGCCCCCTTGTGCACTTGCACTCAACACCTGATTGCCAACCAGGCTGAGGGAACCTTTGGGCGCCTCCGTTACCCTTTAGGAGGCAACCGCCCCAGTTAAACTACCCATCAGGCACTGTCCCTCACCCAGATCATGGGCGTAGGTTCAGATTCCCAATCCGACCAGAGTGGTATTTCAACAACGACTCCACCAACACTAGCGTGCCAGCCTCACAGTCTCCCACCTATCCTACACAAGCCGAACCGAAAACCAATACCAAACTATAGTAAAGGTCCCGGGGTCTTTCCGTCCTGCCGCGCGTAACGAGCATCTTTACTCGTAATGCAATTTCGCCGGGCCTGTGGTCGAGACAGCCGGAAAGTCGTTACGCCATTCGTGCAGGTCGGAACTTACCCGACAAGGAATTTCGCTACCTTAGGATGGTTATAGTTACCACCGCCGTTTACTGGCGCTTAAATTCTCAGCTTCACCCCCACAAGGAGAGTTAACCGGTCCTCTTAACGTTCCAGCACCGGGCAGGCGTCAGTCCATATACATCGTCTTGCGACTTCGCATGGACCTGTGTTTTTAGTAAACAGTCGCTTTCCGCTGGTCTCTGCGGCCACCCACCCCTCCACCCGCACAGGGCTTCAAGATGCATGGCCCCCCTTCTCCCGAAGTTACGGGGGCATTTTGCCGAGTTCCTTAACCACAGTTCACCCGATCGCCTCAGTATTCTCTACCTGACCACCTGTGTTGGTTTGGGGTACGGGCCGTGCATGCACTCACTAGAGGCTTTTCTCGACAGCATAGGATCACCCACTTCACCTCAAACGGCTACGCATCACGTCTCAGCCTCAATGCCATGCGGATTTGCCTACATGACGGCCTACACGCTTACACCAGTACAACCACTCACTGGCGGAGCTACCTTCCTGCGTCACCCCATCGCTTGACTACTACGGAATCAGATCCCACGCTCCACACACACCACTCCGTCCGAAGACATCGTCGCGCAGCTTCAGGTGGTTAGTATCAACCGCCTCGCCATGGGCGCACATGCTCGGGTACGGGAATATCAACCCGTTGTCCATCGACTACGCCTGTCGGCCTCGCCTTAGGTCCCGACTTACCCTGGGCGGATTAGCCTGGCCCAGGAACCCTTGGTCATCCGGCGGCAGAGTTTCTCACTCTGCATTCGCTACTCATGCCTGCATTCTCACTCCCACACCCTCCACGACTGGCTCACGCCGCCGCTTCACTGGATGCAGGACGCTCCCCTACCCACCCACACCACTAGACACAACCCCGAAAGGCTGAGCCGATGTATCGTGTGAGTGACACAGCTTCGGCGGTGTGCTTAAGCCCCGCTACATTGTCGGCGCAGGACCACTTGACCAGTGAGCTATTACGCACTCTTTCAAGGATGGCTGCTTCTAAGCCAACCTCCTGGTTGTCTGGGCAATCCCACATCCTTTCCCACTGAGCACACACTTAGGGGCCTTAGCTGGTGTTCTGGGCTGTTTCCCTCTCGACGACGAAGCTTATCCCCCGCCGTCTCACTGCCACACTCTCACACCACGGTATTCGGAGTTTGGTTGATTTCGGTAACCCGGTAAGGCCCCTAGACCATCCAGTAGCTCTACCCCCGTGGTGAAACATGCGACGCTGCACCTAAATGCATTTCGGGGAGAACCAGCTATCACGGAGTTTGATTGGCCTTTCACCCCTACCCACAGCTCATCCCCTCAGTTTTCAACCTAAGTGGGTTCGGCCCTCCACACGGTCTTACCCGCGCTTCAGCCTGGCCATGGGTAGATCACTCCGCTTCGGGTCTAGACCACGCGACTATCAACGCCCTCTTCAGACTCGCTTTCGCTACGGCTACCCCACCCGGGTTAACCTCGCCACGCAGCACTAACTCGCAGGCTCATTCTTCAAAAGGCACGCCATCACCCCACAGGGCTCTGACGGCTTGTAGGCACACGGTTTCAGGTACTCTTTCACTCCCCTCCCGGGGTACTTTTCATCTTTCCCTCACGGTACTCGTCCGCTATCGGTCTCCAGGAAGTATTTAGGCTTACCGGGTGGTCCCGGCAGATTCACAGCAAATTCCACGAGCTCGCTGCTACTCGGGAACACCAACCAAACAATCAACGACATGTTTTCGCGTACGGGACTCTCACCCACTCCGGTCCGCCATCCCAAACGGTTCCACTAACACGCGCGATCATTCCAAGGACTGTCAGATCCTCGACATTGGGTCCCACAACACCGCACACACAACGCCTGACAACTATCACATGTGCACGGTTTAGCCTCTTCCGCTTTCGCTCGCCACTACTCACGGAATCACGGTTGTTTTCTCTTCCTACGGGTACTGAGATGTTTCACTTCCCCGCGTTCCCTCCACACCGGCTATATATTCACCGGCAGGTAACACCACATCACTGGTGCTGGGTTTCCCCATTCGGAAATCCTCGGATCACAGCTCGGTTGACAGCTCCCCGAGGCATATCGCAGCCTCCCACGTCCTTCATCGGCTCCTGAAGCCAAGACATCCACCATGTGCCCTTAACAACTTGACCACAAAGATGCTCGCATCCACTCTACAGTTCTCAAACACCACACCAGAAACAACAATGCGTTGCCTCAGAACCCAACAGTGCCTAGCAAACAACCCACCACCCGACACCCGCCCACGCTTTCCACGACCCTCACAGAAGCCAGTACTAACACCCGCATCCACCACCGTGGCCGGTGATAACCAGTAGTTCCACAATTCCTTGAGCAACCAGAACAGCACCACACTCGGGCACCAAATCCAGGCCACCCCCAACCCCGCGGGGTTGGGATGTGTTGTGCTCCTTAGAAAGGAGGTGATCCAGCCGCACCTTCCGGTACGGCTACCTTGTTACGACTTCGTCCCAATCGCCAGTCCCACCTTCGACCACTCCCTCCCCTGACGGGGTTGGGCCATGGGCTTCGGGTGTTACCGACTTTCATGACGTGACGGGCGGTGTGTACAAGGCCCGGGAACGTATTCACCGCAGCGTTGCTGATCTGCGATTACTAGCGACTCCGACTTCACGCAGTCGAGTTGCAGACTGCGATCCGAACTGAGACCGGCTTTAAGGGATTCGCTCCACCTCACGATATCGCAACCCTCTGTACCAGCCATTGTAGCATGTGTGAAGCCCTGGACATAAGGGGCATGATGACTTGACGTCATCCCCACCTTCCTCCGAGTTGACCCCGGCAGTCTCCCACGAGTCCCCGCCATGACGCGCTGGCAACATAGGATAAGGGTTGCGCTCGTTGCGGGACTTAACCCAACATCTCACGACACGAGCTGACGACAGCCATGCACCACCTGTACACCAACCACAAGGGAAGCCCCATCTCTGGAGATGTCTGGCGCATGTCAAGCCCAGGTAAGGTTCTTCGCGTTGCATCGAATTAATCCACATGCTCCGCCGCTTGTGCGGGCCCCCGTCAATTCCTTTGAGTTTTAGCCTTGCGGCCGTACTCCCCAGGCGGGGCGCTTAATGCGTTAGCTACGGCACGGACAACGTGGAATGTCGCCCACACCTAGCGCCCAACGTTTACAGCGTGGACTACCAGGGTATCTAATCCTGTTCGCTCCCCACGCTTTCGCTCCTCAGCGTCAGTATCGGCCCAGAGACCCGCCTTCGCCACCGGTGTTCCTCCTGATATCTGCGCATTTCACCGCTACACCAGGAATTCCAGTCTCCCCTACCGAACTCAAGTCTGCCCGTATCGACCGCACGCTGAAGGTTAAGCCTCCAGATTTCACGGCCGACGCGACAAACCGCCTACGAGCTCTTTACGCCCAATAATTCCGGACAACGCTCGCACCCTACGTATTACCGCGGCTGCTGGCACGTAGTTAGCCGGTGCTTCTTATCGCACTACCGTCACTCTCGCTTCGTCGTGCGCGAAAGAGGTTTACAACCCGAAGGCCGTCATCCCTCACGCGGCGTCGCTGCATCAGGCTTCCGCCCATTGTGCAATATTCCCCACTGCTGCCTCCCGTAGGAGTCTGGGCCGTGTCTCAGTCCCAGTGTGGCCGGTCACCCTCTCAGGCCGGCTACCCGTCGTCGCCTTGGTAGGCCATCACCCCACCAACAAGCTGATAGGCCGCGGGCTCATCCCGTACCGCCGAAACTTTCCACCACCCTGGATGCCCAAGGCAGTCATATCCGGTATTAGACCCAGTTTCCCAGGCTTATCCCAAAGTACAGGGCAGATTACCCACGTGTTACTCACCCGTTCGCCACTCATCCACACCCGAAGATGCTTCAGCGTTCGACTTGCATGTGTTAAGCACGCCGCCAGCGTTCGTCCTGAGCCAGGATCAAACTCTCCAACAATGAATGAGTCAATCCAGACTACA